>NZ_JCADBK010000050.1:2500-5191 GCF_059358955.1 Nonomuraea sp. CX421
GTAGGCGAAATCGGATGGACTGTTTGAGGGGATCCCAAGTAGCACGGGGCCCGAGAAATCCTGTGTGAATCTGCCAGGACCACCTGGTAAGCCTAAATACTCCCTGGTGACCGATAGTGCACGAGTACCGTGAGGGAAAGGTGAAAAGTGCCCCGGTGAGGGGTCGTGAAAGAGTACCTGAAACCGTGTGCCTACAAGCCGTAGGAGCTTAGTCAGGGCTTGCTCTGACTGTGATGTGACTGCGTGCCTTTTGAAGAATGAGCCTGCGAGTTATGGTGTGTGGCGAGGTTAACCCGTGTGGGGGAGCCGTAGCGAAAGCGAGTCTGAAGAGGGCGTTTGAGTCGCATGCTGTAGACCCGAAGCGGAGTGATCTACGCATGGGCAGGTTGAAGCTCAGGTAAGACTGGGTGGAGGACCGAACCCACCAGGGTTGAAAACCTGGGGGATGACCTGTGTGTAGGGGTGAAAGGCCAATCAAACTCCGTGATAGCTGGTTCTCCCCGAAATGCATTTAGGTGCAGCGTTGCGTGTTTCTTGCCGGAGGTAGAGCACTGGATGGCCGATGGGCCCGACAAGGTTACTGACGTCAGCCAAACTCCGAATGCCGGTAAGTGAGAGCGTGGCAGTGAGACTGCGGGCGATAAGGTTCGTAGTCGAGAGGGAAACAGCCCAGATCACCGACTAAGGCCCCTAAGCGTGTGCTAAGTGGGAAAGGATGTGGAGTCGCAGAGACAACCAGGAGGTTGGCTTAGAAGCAGCCACCCTTGAAAGAGTGCGTAATAGCTCACTGGTCAAGTGATTCCGCGCCGACAATGTAGCGGGGCTCAAGTACACCGCCGAAGTCGTGGCACTGATGAGTCTTTCGGGGCTTGTTGGTGGGTAGGGGAGCGTCGTGCAGCCGGTGAAGCGGCAGAGTGATCTAGTCGTGGAGGCTGTGCGAGTGAGAATGCAGGCATGAGTAGCGAATCGAGGGTGGGAAACCCTCGCGCCGGATGACCAAGGGTTCCTGGGCCAGGCTAATCCGCCCAGGGTAAGTCGGGACCTAAGGCGAGGCCGACAGGCGTAGTCGATGGACAACGGGTTGATATTCCCGTACCCGCTTCAATGCGCCCATATCGAACCTCGTGATGCTAAGAGTCCTTAAGTCCCTTCGCTCTTCGGAGTGGGGGTGAGGCTGAACGCTCGATCCGATCGGGTAGTAGGTAAGCGATGGGGTGACGCAGGAAGGTAGTCCAGCCCAGGCGATGGTAGTCCTGGGGTAAGCATGTAGGGAGTGGGGTAGGTAAATCCGTCCCACGTTGATCCTGAGATGTGATGCCGAGCCGATTGTGGTGAAGTGGATGATCCTATGCTGCCGAGAAAAGCCTCTAGTGAGTGTTGTGGCGGCCCGTACCCTAAACCGACTCAGGTGGTCAGGTAGAGAATACCAAGGCGATCGGGTGAACTGTGGTTAAGGAACTCGGCAAATTGCCCCCGTAACTTCGGGAGAAGGGGGACCTCTGCTGGTGATAGGCCTTGCGCTTGGAGCTGGTGGGGGTCGCAGTGGCCAGGGGGAAGCGACTGTTTACTAAAAACACAGGTCCGTGCGAAGTCGTAAGACGATGTATACGGACTGACGCCTGCCCGGTGCCGGAACGTTAAGGGGACCGCTTAGCGCGAGTGATCGTGCGAAGGTGAGAACTTAAGCGCCGGTAAACGGCGGTGGTAACTATAACCATCCTAAGGTAGCGAAATTCCTTGTCGGGTAAGTTCCGACCTGCACGAATGGCGTAACGACTTCCCCGCTGTCTCAACCACAGACCCGGCGAAATTGCACTACGAGTAAAGATGCTCGTTTCGCGCAGCAGGACGGAAAGACCCCGGGACCTTCACTACAGCTTGACATTGGCGTTTGGAGCGTCTTGTGTAGGATAGGTGGGAGACTGGGAAGCTCGGACGCTAGTTCGGGTGGAGTCATTGGTGAAATACCACTCTGGTCGTTTTGAACGTCTAACTCTGGTCCGTGATCCGGATCGGGGACAGTGTCTGGTGGGTAGTTTAACTGGGGCGGTTGCCTCCTAAAGGGTAACGGAGGCGCCCAAAGGTTCCCTCAGCCTGGTTGGCAATCAGGTGTTGAGTGTAAGTGCACAAGGGAGCTTGACTGTGAGACTGACGGGTCGAGCAGGAGCGAAAGCTGGGACTAGTGATCCGGCATCGGCGTGTGGAAGCGGTGTCGCTCAACGGCTAAAAGGTACCCCGGGGATAACAGGCTGATCTTCCCCAAGAGTCCATATCGACGGGATGGTTTGGCACCTCGATGTCGGCTCGTCGCATCCTGGGGCTGGAGTAGGTCCCAAGGGTTGGGCTGTTCGCCCATTAAAGCGGTACGCGAGCTGGGTTTAGAACGTCGCGAGACAGTTCGGTCCCTATCCGCTGCGCGCGCAGGAGACTTGAAAGGGGCTGTCCCTAGTACGAGAGGACCGGGACGGACGAACCTCTGGTGTGCCAGTTGTACCGCCAGGTGCACGGCTGGTTGGCTACGTTCGGAAGGGATAACCGCTGAAAGCATCTAAGCGGGAAGCTCGCCTTGAGATGAGGTCTCCCACCACGAGAGTGGGTAAGGCTCCCGGTAGACGACCGGGTTGATAGGCCGGAGGTGGAAGCATGGTAACGTGTGGAGCTGACCGGTACTAATAGGCCGAGGACTTGACC
>NZ_JCADBK010000051.1:0-3221 GCF_059358955.1 Nonomuraea sp. CX421
TCGGCGGTAGAGCGCGCCAATGGTGGGTGAGTTGTTGTGGGTTTTGATGGGTTTGTTGTTCCTGATTGGGCTAAGCCGTATGTGGGTTGGGCTGTGGGGATGGATTGGCCTGAGGGGGATGAGTCGGGGTGTTTTCGGTTGGCGGATGCGTGTGTGGCGTCTGCGGGGAGGTTGGCTGAGGGGGGTGGTGTTTCGGCGTTTTCGTTGCCTGGTGGGGATTGGGATGGTGATGCTCTTCGGAAGTTTGTGGAGCATGTGCGGGTTGTGTCGGGGCCGGGGTTGGCGGAGGCGGTTGATCGGCTGGTCGGGGCGGCGTTGGAGTTCAATGAGTTGGGTGTGCAGGTTGAGTACACCAAGCGGATGATTGAGGTTTCGGTCTGGTTTTTGATTTTTCAGATTGGTTGGTTGCTGGCGGCGGCGGTGGGGCCGTGGGGTGGTGTGTCGCTGGCGTTGGTCGGGCCGAGGGTGCAGTTGTCGAGGTTGGTGATCGCGCAGCTTGGTAAGCGGTTGCTGGTGAATGTGGGGTTGTTCGGGGCGTTGCTGGGTGGGATGGATTTGGCGGTGCAGGCGTCTCAGTCTCGGCGTGATCATTTGGATTTGGCGCAGTTGGGGATGTCGGCGGGTACGGGTGTGTTGATGGGTGGTTTTCTGACTGCTTTCACGGGTTTGTTTCCCACTCGGTCGATGTGGGGGTTGATGGGCCGGTCGGGTTTGGCCAGTGGGGGGACCACGTTGACTCCGATGTTGTTCAGTGATCAGCCGGTGGATTGGGAGTTGGTGCTGAAGGGGGTGACGTCGGGGGTTTTGGGTGGTGCTGACGCACACTGGGCGAGTTGGAACCCGGGCGTGCGTGTTCCGGGTGGTGAGGGGCCCGCGGGTGGGTTGGGCGGTGAGCGTGATGGCGGGCCTGCTGGGTTGCCCGATTCCACGCCGACCGGGGATGGCGGCCTGGGGCAGGGGAGTTCCGTCCGGGGTGGTATGGATGCCGCGGACTTGAAGGATCCCGTGCTGAGTGCGGCGCAGAAGGCGCATGCGCCGGGCGGTGAGACGACGTCACTGTCGGCCGCGCCCAAACAGAGTGTCGATCCCGCTGATGTCCACTCTGCTGCGAACGGGCTGCGGGCCGTGCCCGAGGTCGGGCCACGGCCGGAGGGTGTGATCCAGCAGGCGGCTCATCAGGTGACTGGCCAGTTAGGAGAGCAGTCGGGTGGGCCGGGGGCGGCGCGCACCGCGTTGAGTGATGGCGGCAAGCCGGGTGTCGCGCAGGGTGTCAGGCCGGAGGTGGCCACCATGCCAGCTCCGGCGCGCAGCATCGACTCTCTCATCAACCGCTCCAGTGACGTGCCGGTGGCCGTCAAGCCCGCCGGTGGTCCGGTCTCCACGGCCGCGGTCCCTGGTCCCGCCGGTGGTCCGGCCTCCGTGACGGCGGTTCCCGGCCGTGATGGCGGTCCGGTCTCCACCACGGCCGGCAGTGTCCCGGCGAGTATCAAGCCCGGGACGGTGGGCGGCCCTGCCGGTTCGATTCCGCCCGGTTCTCTGCCGGCCGTTGCGGCTGGCTTGGACTCCGCCGGGTCCGTCACGTCGCACCCGGTTGGGGCCGGCACCCACCCGGCAGTTATCGCCGGAGACACACCGGGCCCTGTCCCCCCGTCGAAGATCGACATGCTGTTGAATCAGCCGGCTGTCGTTTCCGAGCCGGGCGCGCGGGGAGGGCCTGCTGAGCCGGCCGCGGCGCCCCCTTCGACGCCGGCTACGTCGGCGGCGGCTCTTCCTTCGCCGGTGGCGGGTAAGGATTCGTCGGCGTCCAGCCCGTTCCAGATTCTGGCGGATCCGGGGCGGTCGGGCGACGGTTATGCAAGTCCGGGGTTGTGGGGAAAGTACGGCGCCGCGGGCGTCTTGATCAGGCATGTCCATGGCGAACAGGGGGGAGCTACACCCTGCTTTGGCCGAGTCGCTCGGTGACGTGATGTCGTTGTTCGATACCGGAGCGCGTGTCGGCGATGAAGGTGTATCGGTGACGGTGCCGGAGATTCCCCGGATGGAGGGATATACCCAGGTCGGTGGGCAGGCGGGCAGTAACACCGGTGGGCGTTTCGTGGATCCGTCGGGTAAGGAGTGGTATGTCAAGGCTCCGAAGAGCGATGTGCATGCCATGAACGAGGTCTTGGCCAATCAGCTTTATCGGGAGGCCGGGGTGCGTGTGCCGGTGGTCGAGTTGATCGAGCTGAACGGCAATTTCGGTGACCGTAATCTGGGAGTGCGCTCCGGCATTGTCGAGGGGGTGCAGGATCTCGCCGCCCGGGTGGATGATCTTGCGTATCTCAAGGAGTTGTACGGCGATTTCGCGGTAGACGCCTGGGTGGCGAATTGGGACACGGTGGGGTTGGGTTTCGACAACATCTTGTCCACCGCGGAGGGGAAGGCGCGGATCGACGGCGGTGGCTCATTGCTGTTCCGCGCTCAAGGCGAGCCGAAGGGGGACATGTTCTCCGGCTTCGTCGGTGAGATCGACTCTTTGCGGGATCCGCACGTCAATCCACAGTCGGCGAAGGTGTTTCAGCATGTCACCGACGCGGATATCCGGACCGGTGTGGAGAAGATCGCGAAGATCAGCGAGCAGCGGATCGATGAACTGGTGGACCGGCTGAACTTCCCGCCTAAGGAAGCCGACCTTCTCAAGTCCACGTTGAAGGAGCGCCGAGCCGATCTGATCGCTCGCTTCGGGCCGGTGGACGAGATGGCCGGCGCCGGTCAGGCGCCAGGTCATCACGGTTCTCCGACGGTCACGCACTTGACGACCGGCCTTCCCCAGGCGAGTGGGGCGCACATCCTGGGCGGAACCCCGGTCGGCTTTCCGACCTTGTCACCCGGCCAGGTTCTGAACCTGCTCGGTCCCGACGGCTCACTGATCGCCACGGCGCACCCGAAGCCCGAGGGGCCGGCTCACCCGCTTTTCGGCGACTCGTACGGGCCGGGAAAACCGCCGGCCAGTGTGTTGCCGGCGAACTCGCATCTCCCCTATAAAGGGCTCGCCGCCGAAGGTGACAGCACTTTCACAGGGGCGCTCCACCGCCACAAGTGGAATATCTACTACATCGGACCGGGCAAAAATGTCCCGTTGGATGCGCCGTTCGGTTCCCGCCGGGTCGGCACGTCGTTCGGGGAAGCGGTCTGGGGTAATGTCATCAAGAAGCTGCCCGACGAGCATCGCCAGGCGATCG
>NZ_JCADBK010000052.1:0-2587 GCF_059358955.1 Nonomuraea sp. CX421
CGCGTGGGCGATCTGATGTTCCTCAGCGGGATGCTCCCCCTGCACCGTGGGTCACCTCTGATGACCGGACGCCTGGGAGCGGACCTGGAGCTCACCCGTGGTGAGGCTGGCCGTGCACATAGCCTGCCCTCCTGGCTTTCGGGACCATGCGACCGTCGCGGATGGCGCGTCCGAGGTGTTCGACATCGCCTTCGCGCCCACCCGGCACAGCAGGCTCGTGTTCGGCTCGACCGCGCTGCCCGCGGACATGCCGGTCGAGCTCGAGGTCATCCTGGCCCTGCGGGCTTAATCCTGGGACGAACCTGGGGATCGACCGGAACAGCCGGTCAGGAGCGCACCAGGCTGCCGACCGCGCGGCGGGCCTGGACGGCCGCGGCGCGGTCCTGGTGTAGCTGGATCGCCTGGTTCGTGGCCAGCGCGATCCCGGGCGGCCTCCGCGTTCGAGCGCCGAGGACTCACAACTCCGAGGATACCGTACGAACGTTCGCCATCGACTAGCTTACGATCGTTCGCTATTGTTCCCCCATGGCCCTTCTCGCACTTGACGGAGCGGCACTCGACCACCTGGGCGCCCTGGTCGAGAACCTGACCGAGACTCAACTCGCCGCGCCGACCCCGTGCGCGGGCTGGACCGTGCGCGACCTCATCGACCACATGAACACTGAGCACGAGGCGGTCTCCGAAAGGCTTCTGGGCATCCCCGTCACGCTGGACCCTGATCCGCGGAGCGCCTTCACCCAGGCCGCCGCGCGATGGCGGGCGGCGTTCGGCCCGCCGGGCTTGCTGGAGCGGGACGTCTACCTCCCCAAGTACGACGCGCGATATCCCAGCCGTCAGATCCTCTCGGTGCACCTGGCCGACATGCTCACCCACCACTGGGACATCAGCAGGGCGATCGGTCTCGATCCGGACCTGCCCGCGGACCTACTGCGCGTGGCCCTGCCGGTCGCCCAGGCGCTGCCGGCCGAGGGGGCACTGCGCGGGCCGGGACGCACATACGCGGCTCCGGTTCACGTGCGGGAGAACGCCTCCCCCACCGATCTCCTCGTGGCAGCCCTGGGCCGGTCACCGTCCTGGCGAGCCCCGCAAGAACCGGTTGTCAGGACGTCGTGACCGAAGATCGCGGCGAACGCTCGACCGCACGGCCCGCCCGCCGCGGCCAGAGGAACAACAGGACCCCGGTGATCGCCGTGACGACGGCGACGGCAGCGGGGGCGATCAGACTCGTGTCGGCCGGGTAGCCGGGAAGCAGCGACTGGGTGAGATTCAGCATCGTGTGCAGGAACACGGCCGACAGCACACCACCGCCGGTGGCGACGTACAGCCGGACCATGACCAGTCTCGCGCCGACCGTCCCCAGCGCCCACCAGGCGATCCACCCTGGGGTGCGCCCCGTCTGAACCAGCGGCACCAGATGCCACGAACCCCAGACCGCACCGAGTACGAGGGCGGCGCCCCGGTCGCCCCAGCGGGCGCGCAGCGGGTCGGGGGCGAAGCCCGTCCAGCCCGCCTCCTCGGCCACGGCCGCGGCGAAGAACAGTGCGAACAGGGGCGGCACGACCAGGATCGAGAGGTCAAGGCCCTGGGATGCCCCGCCCATGGCCCTGTCCAGCACGTAGCCGAGCAGGGCGAGGCCGGGCACGAGCAGGAGCCTGACCGGCAGCCAGACCTGGTGGGCAAGTCGCCGCGGAGCGAAGACGCGGCGCAGCAGCAGCCGGGTCGCGCCCGACTCGCGGCGGTGCAGCAAGAACACGGCCACGAGGAGCGGCCCCGGGAACATCAGGGCGCTCACCGGAAGCCGCATCGGCACGCCGGGCAGATGGCCGGTGAACGTGCCGACCACTCAGAAGGGCACCGCGACGACGAAGAGCAAGACGAAGAAGGCGGGGAGAGACGTGGCGTTCTCGACGGCCGAGGGCCTCCGGATCATGAAGTACTCCTCACTGGTGACGTACGAGAGCGTTCCTGGAGCCCGATCCCAACGTGATCTGGGACGACGAACTCATTCGCACGCTCATCCGCGACGTTGACAGGCCGGTCGGCTGAAGCCGAACGCGAATGGCCCCGGCAGCACGTTGTCCCGGCAGCACGCTGTGTCGACTCCACCAAAGAGGTCGGCGGCACCTCACACGGAAAGACAGGCGAGGCACCGCCGACCACTACACGGGATCACGGCCGGGACAGATCATTACGGGCGCCGATACCCGTCGATACCTGAGCGACCTGCCACCAGCGCGTCAACTGATCAGGTCCAGTCGTAGTTGCGCATGAAAACCCCCCCTTTCTTCGCAGAGTTGCCTCGACCCGGTGATGGGCGAGTTCATGACGGCACGAGATTTCGCCCGTGCCACGATTTGAGGTGATCTATGTGGACACGCGAACCCCAGTACCGCACCGACCGCCCGAAAGGCGAGACGGACGCCAAGGGCGGCCGGTTGGCGCACGCGAGGACCGTGCACGACGGAGGGTGCGTTTCAGCGGGATTGACTCCCTGCCGCGCCCAGGCCAATGCGGCGAAGGCGTCGCGCGCCATGGCGAGCAGGGCTCCGGCGAGCATCAGCGCGCCACCCGCGTATTGGACGGGAGT
>NZ_JCADBK010000053.1:0-2549 GCF_059358955.1 Nonomuraea sp. CX421
CGCTGGTTCCATCACCGAGCCCGCCTGACCACCGCCTATCTCCAGGTCAACTAACGAATGGCGGCTGCCGTACTAGGGCCGACGGGGTGCAGACGGTGAGCTGGAACCGTTCCTCGCCCTGCTCTCCCTGCGGGCCAACGTACATCTCCAGTAGCTCACAGGCATGGGTGGGTTCGTCGAGACTGTGCCCAAGTTCGAGGTCAGGCCATCGGAAGGCGCCCACTCGTGCTCTCATCACTCAATGATCTCGCGCACCATGGTGCAGCCATGAGGCTCCACAAACCGCGAATGATCACGTGGTGGCCGTGGCCATGTGACCAACCCCCGAGATTGCAAACGGACGAAGGGCACACCGCCCGCTTCTACCGTTATCGGGATCAGTCATTGCGGTAGGAATGTGATGTGAGCTCTGACTTAGTCACCCGCATCCTCTACAGAACCAGTTTCGTGGTCCGGTTGGTGCTGTTGTTCCCCCTGCTCGGAGGACTGGCCGTGGCCAGTGCCTCTTCCTTGCCCTCTTCTCGGACTTTGGAGCAGTTCCGTAGTGTGATGCTGGCCGGGGAGGTCGACCGGATCACCTATGAAGTCGACGACTCAGACCAATTGGTATTTCTGGTGTGGTCAGAGTCGCCTTTCGCCTGGCGGCGGGTCGAGGGCCGGATCGCGGACTTCGCGGGGCCGTACACGACCGCGCGCCTCACGACGGACTTGGGCAGCGCGTCTGTTCAGCCGTCCTTGGTGGTACAGCAGCCGACGTCGTCCTCTCGGATCGGCGTCTCCTCCGACTGGCCCTTCGGCATTTCAGGTGGCTGGTGGGTCTCCGTCCCTTGGCTGCTCGCCTTCCTCGCCATGCTGCGCTTCACCCCACGTCTCGCCAACCGGTGGGCGTGGTTCTGGCTGTTCACAGTCGGCCAGATCGGGGTGTTCGTCTACCTCATCCTGGAGCCGAGACCATTGTGGCGAGGGCCTGGCGAAGGGCTCACCCGCGCCAAGCGGGTGAACGGGAGCGGCGGCTGTGGATATTCGATCCTCCTGGCCTTGGCCTCTGTGCCCGTGGCACTGGGCATCGCATGGCTCGTCGCACTGGCCACGGGCTGACGGTCATCGCGATGGGGACGACCGCACACGGTGAGCAGGCGTTCGGCAGTGCTCCTCACCCAACAAGTGCCCCCTGACCCGAGGAGACCCGCCCGCTGAGCGCCGCATCAATTCTCGGGTTCCGGGCCGACGAACAGGATGGCCTGGTCATACGGGGTCTCCTTCCTGTACTTGCGCGCGGGCCGTACGTCGCGGAGGGTCTTCCAAGAGGGTGCGGGCCAGACGGCGGCGGGCCCGATGCAGGCGGATCCGTACGGCATTGGTCGAGCCCCCCAGCACGATGACCACCTACAGCCCGACGCCTGGCGGGGCGATCATCCCGGAGCCAGAGCGACCCGCCGGAGGCGTGCCTTTCGTTCGACCATCACAGGGACGGTCAGGTGACGATCGTCGTCCCACATGAAGGATTGACCGTTCAAAATCTACGTACGCTCAGGAGAGCGCATCAGCCTCATCGAGCAACGCCGACAAGCGCGGGTAACGGCGGCGCATCTCCTCGCCATTGCTGAAGTCCCACATCTCCCCCAGCTTCGGGTACTCCCCGGCGCCCTCAGGTAGTTCCTGGCCCGTGATGCGCTCGTAAGCCCTGTTGGGGGTGTACATAAAGCCCTCGCACTCGCATTCGTCGGTGCCGTCAAGCATGCGACTGCGGACCGGCCCATACTCTGCAAGGGAATCCGGATCATCGAGTGCTGCTTCATAAACCTCACGTCCCTGGCCGACCAGCCAGCAACGGAAATACTCGAAGCCATCGTCGGAGCAGCCGGCGTTGATCAGGTAGGCAGCTCCCCAGAGGTCGATCCGATGTGCGGCGAGGCGGAGATCAGTGAGGTGACGGTCGAATGCGACGATCTCCGGCGCGGGTAATCGGCTGAGCCTTGAGGTCAGTTCGTCGCAGTCGTCGTCGGGACCGGCGGGCAGAGGGCATTTCGCGAGAATCGCCCAGAAGTCGTCACGAGTCATGATCGGGCATTATGACGTCGCGGCCGGAGCATCGTCCATCCTGTCGCCAGGACCACCAAGCAGGAGCAGCGTGAGTTCCCAGGGCGGCCCAGGAAGCCGGCGGCCGGGACCGGCCCCCAGGCCGCGAGGCGGCGCGCAGTGCCGCTTTTATCATCTATAAGAACAATTCGGCAGGTTCTCCAGCGCTGTAGCCCATGGGTAGGTGTCGATACGTTCGGCGCACACCTACCGGCCGCCGCGATATACCCGAAAAGCACCAGATTGATCGGCAAAAGATCGTGTCGGCTGATATTTTCGTGCCATGCGGTCGGAGGCTTATCTCAGTACAGATGTCATGGACACCGACTTCGCCGTCGACGGCCAGCAGCGGCTCATTCTGCGCGATCCGGAACACGATGGTGAAGTCAGACCCCTAGTACGGCAGCCGCCATTCGTTAGTTGACCTGGAGATAGGCGGTGGTCAGGCGGGCTCGGTGATGGAACCAGCG
>NZ_JCADBK010000054.1:0-2112 GCF_059358955.1 Nonomuraea sp. CX421
TCGAGGTCATCCTGGCCCTGCGGGCTTAATCCTGGGACGAACCTGGGGATCGACCGGAACAGCCGGTCAGGAGCGCAGCACGCGGCCGACCGCGCGGCGGGCCAGGACGGCCGCCGCGCGGCCCTGGCGTAGCTGGATCGCCTGGTTCGTGGCCAGCGCGATCCCCTCGAGCTCGAAGGCCACCTGGGCCGCATCAGCGGAGGCCGGACGGCCGCCGGTTTCGATCGCGCCGCGGATTTCGGCGATGAGCGTGTCCTGCCAGAGGCGTGCCGTCTTGACGACCAGGTCGCGGAGAGGCCCCGGACGGGCGTCGTACTCACCGGCGGCGATGGTGAGCGCGGGAGAACGCCTCCCCCACTGATCTCCTCGTGGCCGCCCTGGGCCGCTCACCGTCGTGGCGAGCCCCGCAAGAACCGGTCGTCAGGACCTTGTGACCGAGGGGCGCGGTGGACGCCCAACGGCCCGGCCTGCCCGTCGCGGCCAGAGGAACGACAGGACCCCGGTGATCGCCGTGACGACGGCGACGGCGGCGGGGGCGATCAGACTCGTGTCGGCCGGGTAGCCGGGAAGCAGCGACTGGTGAGATTCAGCATCGTGTGCAGGAGCACGGCCGACAGCACACTGCCGCCGGTGGCTACGTACAGCCGGACCATGACCAGTCGCGCGCCGACCGTCCCCAGCGCCCACCAGGCGATCCACCCTGGGGTGCGCCCCGTCTGAACCAGCGCCACCAGATGCCACGAACCCCAGACCGCATCGAGTACGAGGGCGGCGCCCAGGTCGCCCCAGCGGGCGCGCAGCGGGTCGGGGGCGAAGCCCGTCCAGCCCGCCTCCTCGGCCACGGCCGCGGCGAAGAACAGCGCGAACAGCGGCGGCACGACCAGGATCGAGAGGTCAAGGCCCTGGGATGACCCACCCATGGCCCTGTCCAGCACGTAGCCGAGCAGGGCGAGGCCGGGCACGAGCAGGAGCGTGACCGGCAGCCAGGCCGGGTGGGCAAGTCGCCGCGGAGCGAAGGCGCGGCGCAGCAGCAGCCGGGTCGCGCCCGACTCGCGGCGGTGCAGCAAGAACACGGCCACGAGGAGCGGCCCCGGGAACATCAGGGCGCTCACCGGAAGCCGCATCGGCACGCCGGGCAGATGGCCGGTGAACGCGCCGACCACCCAGAAGGGCACCGCGACGACGAAGAGCAAGACGAAGAAGGCGGGGAGAGACGTGGCGGTCTCGACGGCCGAGGGCCTCCGGATCATGAAGTACTCCTCACTGGTACTTGGGGTCGTGCTGGAGCGGCAGGAGTGGCTGCGTACATCGCACCTGCCTTGCTTTGCACACCACCTTCGCCGGGCTGCCCGCGGGCGGGCTGCGCGATGACGTCCAGGCCGCGCTGTCGCGCGCCGAGCGCGATTTCACCGCCCGGATCGCGGCACCGGCCGAGTGGAGCCTTCCAGGTTTCGGCATCGCCGCCACCGTGCTCGCCTTCCTGGAGCCCGATCCCGACGTGGTCTGGGACGACGAACGCATTCGCGCGGTCATCCGTGACGTTGGCGGGCCGGTCGGCTGAAGCCGGACGCGAACGGCCCTGCAGCACGCTGTGTCGACTCCTCCAAGGAGGTCGGCGGCGCCAAGCGGGAAAGACAGGCGAGGCACCGCCGACCACCGGGTTACGGCCGGGACAGATCATTACGGGCGCCGATACCCGTCGATATCCGAGCGACCTGCCACCAGCGCGTCAACTGATCAGGTCCAGTCGTAGTTGCGCATGAAACTCACCCCTTTCCTCGCGGAGTTGCCTCGACCCGGTGGTGGGCGAGTTCGTGACGGCACGGGATGTGCCCCGTGCCACGATTTGAGGTGATCTATGTGGACACGCGAGCCCCAGTACCGCGCCGACCGCCCGAAAGGCGAGACGGACGCCAGGGAAGCCGGTCACGGCCGGTCGGCGCACCGCGTGGTTTGCGCACCCGCGGACCGTCAGCGACGGAGGGGGCGTTTCAGCGGGATCGGCTCCCTGCCACGCCGTGGCCGGCGCGCCGGCGCGGCGAAGGCGTCGCGCGCCATGGCGAGCAGGGCTCCGGCGAGCATCAGCGCGCCACCCGCGTATTGGACGGGAGT
>NZ_JCADBK010000055.1:0-1620 GCF_059358955.1 Nonomuraea sp. CX421
TCTCCAGGACCTGGCCGACGTTCATCCGGCCGGGCACGCCCAGCGGGTTGAGGATGATGTCGACCGGGGTGCCGTCCTCCAGGAACGGCATGTCCTCGACCGGCAGGATCTTGGAGATGACGCCCTTGTTGCCGTGACGACCGGCCAGCTTGTCACCGTCGGTGATCTTACGCTTCTGGGCCACGTAAACACGGACCAGCTCGTTGACACCGGGCGGCAGCTCGTCGCCCTCCTCACGGCTGAACACCCGAACCCCGATGACCTTGCCCTGCTCACCGTGCGGCACCTTCAGCGAGGTGTCACGGACCTCACGGGCCTTCTCACCGAAGATCGCGCGCAGCAGCCGCTCCTCCGGCGTCAGCTCGGTCTCACCCTTGGGCGTCACCTTGCCGACCAGGATGTCACCGGGAACGACCTCGGCGCCGATGCGGATGATGCCCCGCTCGTCGAGATCGGCCAGCACCTCCTCGGACACGTTCGGGATGTCCCGGGTGATCTCCTCGGGACCCAGCTTGGTGTCACGGGCGTCGACCTCGTGCTCCTCGATGTGAATCGAGGACAGGACATCGTCCTGGACCAGCCGCTGCGACAAGATGATCGCGTCTTCGTAGTTGTGACCCTCCCACGGCATGAACGCCACCAGGAGGTTCTTGCCCAGCGCCATCTCACCGTTCTGGGTGCACGGACCGTCGGCGATCACCTGGTTGACCTCGACCCGGTCACCCTCGGCCACGATCGGCTTCTGGTTGAAGCTCGTGCCCTGGTTGGAGCGCTTGAACTTCGCCACCCGGTAGGTGGTGCGGGTGCCGTCGTCGTTCATCACGGTGACGTAGTCGGCGGAGACCTCCTCCACCACGCCCGCCTTCTCGGCGCTGACCAGGTCGCCCGTGTCCGTGGCCGCCCGATACTCCATGCCGGTGCCGACCAGCGGCGCCTCGCTCTTGAGCAGCGGCACCGACTGGCGCATCATGTTCGCGCCCATGAGCGCACGGTTGGCGTCGTCGTGCTCGAGGAACGGGATCATCGCGGTGGCGACCGACACCATCTGGCGCGGCGACACGTCGATGTAGTCGACCTCCTCGGCCCGGGCCAGCTCGGTCTCACCGCCCTTGGTGCGGACCAGGACGCGCCTTTCGGCGAACGAGCCGTCGGGGTTGAGCGTCGTGTTGGCCTGCGCCTTGACGAAGCGGTCCTCCTCGTCGGCGGTCAGGTAGTCGATCTGGTCGGTGACCTTGCCGTCGACGACCTTGCGATAGGGCGTCTCGACGAAGCCGAACGCGTTGATGCGTCCGTAGGAGGCCAGCGAGCCGATCAGGCCGATGTTGGGGCCTTCAGGGGTCTCGATCGGGCACATCCGGCCGTAGTGGGACGGGTGCACGTCACGGACCTCGAAGCCGGCCCGCTCACGCGACAGACCACCGGGACCGAGCGCGGACAGACGCCGCTTGTGCGTCAGGCCGGCCAGCGGGTTGGTCTGGTCCATGAACTGGGACAGCTGCGAGGTGCCGAAGAACTCCTTGATCGACGCCACGACCGGGCGGATGTTGATCAGGGTCTGCGGCGTGATGGCCTCGACGTCCTGCGTGGTCATGCGCTCGCGGACGACGCGCTCCATGCGGG
>NZ_JCADBK010000056.1:0-1579 GCF_059358955.1 Nonomuraea sp. CX421
AGAAGTCCATGTCGCCGCCGCCGGGCATGGCGGGAGCGGCAGGGGTCTTCTCGGGCTTCTCGGCGATGACGGCCTCGGTGGTGAGGAAGAGCGCCGCGATGGAGGCGGCGTTCTGCAGCGCGGAGCGCGTCACCTTGGCCGGGTCGATGATGCCCGCCTCGAACATGTTGACGTACTCGCCGCTGGCCGCGTTGAGGCCCTCGCCCGGCGTGAGGTGGCGAACCTTCTCCACCACGACGCCGCCCTCGAGGCCGGCGTTGACGGCGATCTGCTTCAGCGGCTCCTCAAGGGCCTTGCGCACGATCGCGGCGCCGGTGGCCTCGTCGCCCGACAGCTCCAGCTTGTCGAACGCCTTGGCGCCGGCCTGCAGCAGCGCCACGCCACCGCCGGGGACGATGCCCTCCTCGACGGCCGCCTTCGCGTTGCGCACGGCGTCCTCGATGCGGTGCTTGCGCTCCTTGAGCTCGACCTCGGTCGCGGCGCCGGCCTTGATGACGGCCACGCCGCCGGCCAGCTTGGCCAGCCGCTCCTGGAGCTTCTCGCGGTCGTAGTCGGAGTCGGTGCGCTCGATCTCGGCGCGGATCTCGTTGACCCGGCCCGCGATGGCGTCGGGGTCACCGGCGCCGTCGACGATCGTGGTCTCGTCCTTGGTGACGACCACCTTGCGGGCGCGGCCGAGCTGGTCGAGCGTGGCGCTCTCCAGCTTGAGACCGATCTCCTCGGCGATGACCTGACCACCGGTCAGGATCGCGATGTCACCCAGCATGGCCTTACGACGGTCACCGAAGCCCGGAGCCTTGACGGCCACGGAGCGGAACAGGCCGCGGATCTTGTTGACCACCAGGGTCGCCAGGGCCTCGCCCTCGACGTCCTCGGCGATGATCAGCAGCGGCTTGCCCGCCTGCACGACCTTGTCGAGCAGCGGCAGCAGGTCCTTGTTGGCCGAGATCTTGGAGTTGACGACGAGGATGTACGGGTCCTCGAGCACCGCCTCCATGCGGTCGGAGTCGGTCACGAAGTACATCGACGTCATGCCCTTGTCGAAGCGCATGCCCTCGGTGAGCTCGAGCTCCAGGCCGAAGGTGTTGCTCTCCTCGACGGTGATGACGCCTTCCTTGCCGACCTTGTCCATCGCCTCGGCGATGAGCGCCCCGATCTCGGGGTCGGCGGCGGAGATGGAGGCGGTGGAGGCGATCTGCTCCTTGGTCTCCACGTCCTTGGCCAGCTTGGACAGCTCCTCGCTGACCCGCTCGACGGCGGACTCGATGCCCTTCTTCAGCGACATCGGGTTGGCGCCGGCGGCGACGTTGCGCAGGCCCTCACGGACCAGCGCCTGGGCCAGCACGGTGGCGGTCGTGGTGCCGTCGCCCGCCACGTCGTCGGTCTTCTTGGCGACTTCCTTGACCAGCTCGGCGCCGATCTTCTCCCACGGGTCCTCGAGCTCGATCTCCTTGGCGATGGAGACACCATCGTTGGTGATCGTGGGAGCGCCCCACTTCTTCTCCAGCACGACGTTGCGGCCCTTGGGCCCCAGGGTCACCTTGACGGCGTCGGCGAGCTGGTTCATACCGCGCTCGAG
>NZ_JCADBK010000057.1:0-1529 GCF_059358955.1 Nonomuraea sp. CX421
CCTAGTACGGCAGCCGCCATTCGTTAGTTGACCTGGAGATAGGCGGTGGTCAGGCGGGCTCGGTGATGGAACCAGCGGGCGCGGGCTTGATGGCGGCGCCGCCAGGTCGACCAGTGGACGGTGTGTTCCAGCGTTGGTGGATGTCCGGTGACGGCGTTGAACAGGCGCTTGACCTCGGCGACCGTCAACGGGATCAGGCCAGGGTCGGCAGGCGGCGCTTCATTGGGATGCGTGGGGCGGCCGGCCTGGGTGTCGGCTCCATGCCGGGCTGCGGCGGCGGTGACCGCGCAGACGGCCAGGGCAGCCATGACCAGCACGAGGTGCCGCAGTAGTGCCTCATAGAGGCGGACCTGGGACTCGTCCAGGCCGAACAGGTCCTTGCCGGCCTGGAAGCTCTCCTCCACCGGCCATCTCAACCCGGCGGCTGAGACGAGGCGGGCCAGGGTGGCCGGCTGACCGGCGGGCACGAAGCAGTAGTGAAAGGCCAGCTCACCGGTGGTGCGGTGCTTGCGGACCAGCAGGAAGTGGGCAGGGCTGGCGGTGGCGATCCACGCCCAGGCATAGGTGCGTTCGCCCTTGGAACCGTGCCCGGCTGAGCGGATGGTCCACCGGCGTTTGGGCCGCAGGTGCTTGGCCACGGCTTGTTCACAGCTCAGGCAGGTGCCGCCGCCGAGGGTGAGGGTGAAGGTGGCGCGGATGCGCAGCACGTAGGCCTGGCCGTGGTTCTCCAGATAGGTGCGCAGCTTGGTGCAGGCGCCGTAGACCTCGTCACCGGTCACGAAGTCCAGGCGCACGCCGTCGGCGTAGGCCTCGCGCAGCAGGCCGATGGCCAGTTCGCCCTTGGTCGCGAAGCTGAGGTCCAGCGGCAGAGCGGTGGTGATGGCGGTGACCGGGTCGCTGATCTGCTCGGCGGGGATCCATTGCCGGGCGCCGATCAGCGCGTGCCCTGCCCCGGCGCGCACGTAGGCCAGGTAGACGGTGTTGATGCCGTTGTCGATACCGCCGGCGCACCCCATGTGCTGGCGTTTGACGCCTGCCGTGGCCGTGCCCTTCTTCTCCTGGCCGGACTCGTCCAGCACGCCGACGGTCAGGCTGCCCGGCCGGGCGGCGGCATCCAGCCGGGCCACGGCGAAGCGGCGGACGGTACTCATCGCGCCCGCGGTGTCCCATCGGGCCCGGTTCAGCAGGCGCTGGGTGGCGTCCGGACGGCGGTCACCGATCCACTCGGCGATCGTCCAGCCGTTGCGCCGGGGCAGCTCGGACATCACGGCCCGGACGTACTTGGCGGCCTGCAGTCGCGGTTCGATCCGGGGGAACATTGGGGCCAGCGCGGTCATGAGGTCGTCGAGGTTCCGTTGCACCCGCCTGGCCTCTACGATGAGGGCAGCAGCCGCTTTGGATCTTGTTCTCGTCACACAGACATGATCACGAGCGGCTGCTCTCGTTGTACGGGGATTCCGCCAGAAACTCACGCCGGCCCGGCACCACGTCGTCCCAGCTCACACAGCAAATGGCGGCTGCCGTACTAG
>NZ_JCADBK010000058.1:0-1508 GCF_059358955.1 Nonomuraea sp. CX421
GGATCGGCGTGAAGGTCCTCACATGAGAACGGAGATCCAGTAGAACGGGTGATCTTCTACCACCGCCCGCACAGAACTGGATCTCCGTTGGCTCGTCAGTCTGCCAGCTCTGCCCTGGCTTGCGCTATCGGCTCGGTGACGCGCACCGTGACGCGTACCGTTCGGACCGCAGCGGGGGTGTTCGCGCCAGGGCATCTGGGTGAACTGACCCAGATCGTGCCGTTCGAGATGGTGGATGAGGTACTGACCGTAGGCGGTGGGGCCGGGCGGCGGGTGCGGAGCTTACCTTCGCGGGTGGTGGTGTATCTGCTGCTGGCGGCGGGATTGTTCGCCGAGCTGGGGTATCGGCAGGTGTGGTCGCGGCTGGTATCGGGGTGGAACGAGGCCGGGCCGGTCCCTTCGTCGTCGGCGTTGGCTCAGGCTCGCCGCCGGGTGGGGGTGGCGCCGTTGCGGGCTTTGTTCGAACTGCTGGCTGGGCCGCCGGCCGCGGCCCAGCGGTGGCGGGGGCTGGTGGTCTGCGCGATCGACGGCACCACGATGAGTGTCCCGGACAGCCCGGCCAATCTGGCCCGATACGGCCATCAGAGCGGCTCGCACGGCGGATCGGGATATCCGCTGGTGCGGTTGCTGGCGGTGGTCACCTGCGGCACCCGCTCCTTGCTCGGGGCCACCTTCGGGCCGTTCAAGACCGGAGAGACCACCTATGCCCCCGACCTGTTGGGCTGCCTACGCTCGGGGATGTTGCTGCTGGCCGATCGGAACTTCGCCGTCAAGGACCTCATCACCCAAATCGCGGCCACCGGCTGCGATCTGCTGATCCGCTGCAAGAACACCCGGGTACTGCCCAGACTGACGACCTTGGACGACGGATCATGGACCTCGATCCTGGGCGGGGTGCGGGTCCGGGTGATCGACGCGGAGATCACCCTCACCCTCAGCGGCCATGGCAGGCGAACCGGCCGCTACCGGCTGATCACCAGCCTGACCGACCACCACCGCTACCCCGCGCTGGACCTGGTCGAGCTTTACCACCGGCGCTGGGAGATCGAGACGACCTACTTGGAGCTGAAGTCCACCACCCTGGGCGGCCGGGTCCTGCGCGCACGCACTCCGCAAGGCATCGACCAGGAGATCTACGCCCTCCTGGCCGGCTACCAAGCCCTGCGGATCGCCATGGCCGACGCCACCCGCACCACCCCGGCCTTCACCGATGACCGGGCCAGCTTCACCATCGCGTTGAACACCGCCCGCGACCAGGTCATCCACGCCACCGGCATTATCGCCGGGGCCACCATCGATCTGGTCGGCCGGATCGGACGCGCCATTCTGGCCGACCCCCTGCCCGCCCGCCGCGATCGGTCCAGTCCCCGCGTCGTCAAACGAGCGATCTCCAAGCACCGGGCCAAAGGCCACATCGACCGCACCAACCATCGGACAGTCGTCCACACCGAGATCCTCAACAAACCTGACTCGACAACCGCCCAAGCACCTTAACTACCCGGCATTGC
>NZ_JCADBK010000059.1:0-1428 GCF_059358955.1 Nonomuraea sp. CX421
GTTCACGTCCAGGGAGATGGTGTGCGGGTGATCTAGCCCATGCTGTGGTGCGGGTGAGATCCATGTGACAAGAGACGGCCACTCCGTAATCCTTCGATTCGCTCACATCAACACGAAGGGGACGAAGTGGCCGTCAATGACATTGTGCCCGCTGCCGGGGAGTACTTGGAAGACACTCTCGCCACGGCGAGCCCGGACCTGCTGCGGACGATGATCCGCGAGTTCGCTCAGCGGATGATGGATGCCGAGGTCGAGCAATTGTGCGGGGCCGGCTACGGCGAGGTCAGCAGTGAGCGGGTCAACACCCGCAACGGCTATCGCACCCGGCCGTGGGACACCCGGGCAGGATCGATCGAGCTGGCCGTGCCACGGCTGCGGCAAGGCTCCTACTTCCCGGACTTCCTGCTGGACAAGCGACGCCGGGCCGAGCGGGCGCTCACCACGGTGGTGGCCACCTCCTACCTGCTCGGGGTGTCGACGCGGCGGGTGGAGAAGCTGGCCGAGGCGATGGGCATCACCAGCCTGTCCAAGTCACAGGTCTCGGCGATGGCCGCCGAACTGGACGGCATGGTGGAGCAGTTCCGCTCCCGGCCGCTGGACGGTGGCCCGTACACCTTCGTGTGGGTGGACGCGCTGACGCAGAAGGTGCGTGAGGGTGGGCGCACGGTGACGGTGCACGCCCTGGTCGCCACCGGCGTCAACGCCGACGGCCAGCGGGAGATCCTCGGCCTGGACGTCGTTTCTTCCGAGGACGGCGCGGGCTGGCTGGCGTTCCTGCGCGGCCTGGTCGCCCGCGGCCTGTCCGGAGTGGTGATGGTCACCTCCGACTGTCACGCCGGGCTGCGCGACGCGATCGCCGCCACCTTGCCCGGTGCGTCCTGGCAGAGGTGCCGAACTCACTACGCGAGAAATTTGCTCTGCCGCGTCCCGAAGTCAGCCCAGCCGTGGGTGGCGACCATGCTGCGCACCGTCTTCGAGCAGCCCGATGCCACCTCCGTCTACGCCCAGCACCGGCACGTCGTGCAGACGCTGGAGGTCAAGTACCCGGCTGCGGCCGAGCACCTGGACGAGGCGCGCGAGGACATCCTGGCCTTCGCCGCCTTCCCCAAGGCCGTCTGGCGCCAGACCTGGAGCAACAATCCCCAAGAGCGCCTGAACAAGGAGATCCGCCGCCGCACCGACGTGGTGGGAATCTTCCCCAGCCGCGACTCGATCATCCGGCTCGTCGGTGCGGTGCTGGCCGAGCAGAACGACGAATGGACCGAGCAACGCCGTTACCTGGGCCGGGAAGTCCTCGCTGAATGCCGGAAGAAGACCGACTCCAAGAATGAGACAAACGATGCTAAAGTGACCATTGAGGCGATTGCCTCCTAATAGTCCACCGGATTACAGGTGGCCTTCTCAAACACCATCTCCCTGGGCGCGGCC